>NZ_JANAEZ010000001.1:0-47141 GCF_024813435.1 Aquiflexum gelatinilyticum | reverse complement strand
GAAACCTTTGATTCCTTTCTCGTTGTGAAACTTGAAACGGGTTATGAGATCTGAGGTCATTCCGGTGTAAAATCGGGAGGCCGAAAAAGAATATAGGACGTATACAGTATACATATTTAAAAATAATAGAAATAAAAAAAGCCTCTCAAAGGAGAAGCTTTATGTAGCGAGGAGGGGAGTTGAACCCCTGACCTCAGGGTTATGAATCCTGCGCTCTAACCAACTGAGCTACCTCGCCAGGTAATGAAATCGAAAAGAACAGGTACAATTAGTTAGATCGAAACCCCTGTCCGCCGCGGCGGATATGAATCCTGCGCTCTAACCAACTGAGCTACCTCGCCAAATCGGATTGCAAATATGAGGTCTTAAGTCTTGAATTGCAAACAAAATGCTCCAAAAAAAGTGACTTTTTGTTAACTAAATTAATGTAATAATGGTAAAAAATAAGTTTGTTGCTGATTATCAAATCAATACTTCAAGGAAAATTTTATTTCCATATTTAAGTACAGCAAGTGGATTGGCTGAATGGTTTGCGGATGATGTAAACATCAATGAGGATAAGACTTATAAGTTTCATTTTGATGGCGAAGATCATTATGCCAGAATCACAGCACTTAGGACAAATATTCATGTGAAGTTTGAATTTTTTGATCCTACAAATCCGGAGGAAAAGGACAATTCTTTTATCGAATTTAAAGTGGATGAAAATGAACTGACCCAAACCATGTTTTTGAAAGTCATAGATTACAGTGATTCTTATGATGATGAGGAGTTGGAGTCAATTTGGGAAAGTCTAATCCATACGCTCAAAGAAATTATCGGGGGTTAATTGGAGTATTTTCTTTTCTTTTGAAAATATTTTTAACCTTTGCCGTTAGAATCCTTTGTAGAGGACTTAATTGTTAATGAAAAAAATAGATAAATTGATTTTGGGGTCTTTTATAGGCCCCTTCTTTTTGACCTTTGTGGTGGTGGATTTTATTCTACTCACAGTAAATATGCTCAAATATTTTGACGAAATCTTTGGCAAGGGCTTAAGTTTTTGGATTTACATGGAGCTTTTTTCTTATTTTGTTATTAGTATTTCCCCTATGGCTTTACCATTAGCGGTTCTCCTTTCCGCTCTGATGACTTTTGGTAATCTTGGAGAACATTTTGAACTTACTGCTTTGAAGAGTGCAGGCATATCCTTGGTCAGGGCGCTATTGCCGATAGGTGTTTTTGTATTGTTCCTTACTGTTGCTGCTTTCCTTTCCAATAATTATCTGGTACCAAAAGTAAATCTTAAAACATTTGGATTGCTGTATGATATCAGGATGAAGTCACCTGCCCTTGATATTAAAGAGGGTGTTTTTTACAATGGAATTCCAAATTACAGCATCAAAGTGAATAAAAAACTTGATGAAGTAAGGCTTAATGATATCATCATTTACAACCATTCTGAAGGACAAGGAAATATAAATGTGATAATGGCGGATTCAGGAAGGATGGAACCATTTTTTAATGACAACTATATGAAATTGACTTTATATCATGGAGTCAGTTATGAAGAATCAAGATCCCAAAGAGGTATCAATGAAAAACCTGTAGACCTTAGCAGGACAACTTTTTCAGAGAATCAGATTGTATTTGACCTTGCCTCTTTTCAGTTAAATAGGACTCCCGAGGATTTATGGTCAACCAACCGATCAATAAAAAACATAGCACAACTCAAACTCGGGCTTGATTCCATGAATTCTGAAATCAACCAAATTGTCTATTATAATTTCCTGAATACTGAGTCCTCTTATCCGTATTTTACGAGGGACAGGAAATTAACACCTCCTGCGGAAATTGTAAGAAGAAAAGAAAGAGATGATTCTCTCAAAATAGCCAAGGCAGCTTTACAAAATAAAGCAGATCTCAGTATGAATTTGACTGCTTCTAAACCGCAGGATTCATTAAATCAACAAGCTTTTAATGGTGGATTTGATTCAGTTAATGTAATTGAAAGAGAATTGGTTTTTGAAAAAGATTCCATTCCTAACCTTTCTGATCCAAATCAATTACTTGCAGATGTTAATATTCCTACTTCAATGGAATCATTGGCAAATGATGCAGTCGTTCCAAATAAGAAGATCAATAGAAAAGTTTTAAAATTGAATAAACAGATCAGCAATGTAGATTCAATCCTCCAAAAATCTGAAAATGACAGCTTGGTTTCAAGAGAGGAAAACATTGAAACCTCAAATTCTCCCCAATTAACTTCCACTTTTACCATTGAAAAAAAGGCTGCTTTGGATTCAATAATCCTCAAAGGAGATTACAAATCAAAAGCAGCTACAGTCGGAATGAACAATGCCCGGACTATAAAGAATAACTTCAGTACCAAACTGACTCAAATTGATGCTTTGGAAAGGGAATTCAGAAGGTTTGAGATTGCCTGGTATCAAAAATACACTACCGCTTTTGCGTGTATTGTGATGTTTATGATTGGAGCACCTTTGGGAGCTATTATTAAAAAGGGAGGATTGGGTATGCCTGTTTTGATGTCAATCATTTTCTTCATTTTGTTTTACATGCTTACAATTACAGGAGAGAAATGGGCTAAAGAAGGAGTGACCAACTCTGTATTTGGAACATGGTTTTCCAATTTGGTATTGTTGCCTTTTGGCTTCTTTTTTCTCAGACAGGCAAGGAAAGATGCGAGATTGTTTGAACCGGAGACATATATTGAATTTTTCAAAAAGATTAAAGCCAAATTTGGGTTTAAAACTGCTAAAACTCAGAACTGATTTTTGAAATTCGATTATAAGCTTTACCTTTGTACCTGTTTTAAAATATAATTAATTAACTAGGCATGTATTTAACATCAGAGAAAAAAGCGGAGTTGTTTAAAAATCATGGCAGGTTAAAAGCTGAAACCGATACAGGTTCTCCGGAATCGCAGATCGCGTTATTCACTTTCAGAATTCAGCATTTGACTGACCACTTGAAAACAAACAAAAAAGATCACTCATCAAGATTAGGTCTTTTGAAATTAGTAGGTAAAAGAAGAAGCCTTCTCAATTACCTTGTTAAAAACGATATCGAAAGATACAGAGCTATTATCACCGAATTAGGAATTAGAAAATAACTCGATTCATTGTAAGGTTCTCATGGGAGAACCTTACTTTTTTATTTACCCCTGATATTAAGCCTTACTTTTATAACTATTCTACACCTATTACTATTTACAAAATTGTATGTTACCAAACGTAATTTCTAAATCTATTGTCCTTGAAGATGGTAGAGAAATCATTATTGAAACAGGTGCATTGGCAAAACAAGCTGATGGAGCGGTGGTAGTCCGTATGGGTAAAGCCATGTTGCTAGCCACTGTTGTTTCCAAAAAAGAAGTAGGCGAGGGAGTTGACTTTCTCCCAATGTCAGTTGATTACCAAGAAAAATTTGCTGCATCCGGAAAGATTCCCGGAGGTTTTTTGAAAAGGGAAGGTAGACTTTCCGATTATGAAATATTGATCAGCCGAATAGTGGACAGGGCAATCAGACCTATTTTTCCTGATGATTATCATGCTGACACCCAAATTGGAATTACTTTGATGTCTGCAGATTCTGAAGTCCTTCCTGACTGTTTGGCCGGACTTGCAGCTTCTGCTGCATTAGCTGTTTCCGACATCCCGTTTAATGGCCCGATTTCTGAGGTTAGGGTCGGAAAAATTGATGGAAAGTTGATTATTAATCCTACACCTGCTCAGTTAGAATTAGCTTCATTGGAGTTTATAGTTGCAGGTTCTGAGGAATATATTTTGATGGTGGAAGGTGAAGCTAATGAAATATCTGAGGATGAAATGGTAGAAGCTCTTCAGTTTGCCCATGAGGAGATAAAGAAACACTGCAAAATCCAGAAAGAACTGACTATTGCCGTTGGAAAAGAAAAGAAAAGAGAATACAACCATGAAAAATCAGACCCTGCCTTGTACGAAAAAATGCATACTGAGCTTTATGGAAAGTGTTATGATGTTGTTGCCAAGCTAATTGCCAACAAATCTGAAAGATATGATCTCATCAAAGCTGTAAAGGAAGAGTTTGTTGCGTCATTGGGTGAAGAACATGGTTTTGAGGCAAGTTTGATCGGACCATATTTTTCAAAAATCCATAAAGAAGCTGCCAGAAATTTGACTTTGAATGAGAAAAAGAGATTAGACGGTAGAAAATTGGATGAAATCAGGCCTATTTGGTCGGTTATTGATTATTTACCTTCTGCTCATGGATCTGCAGTATTCACCAGAGGTGAGACCCAATCTATAACCACTTGTACCCTTGGTACCAAGATGGATGAGCAAATGATCGATGGCGCGATGATTTCAGGTTATAATAAGTTTTACCTTCATTATAACTTTCCTGGCTTCTCTACCGGTGAAGTTAAGCCGAATAGAGGTGTAGGAAGAAGAGAAGTGGGCCATGGCAACCTTGCCATGAGAGCTTTGAAAAAAGTTCTTCCTTCTGGAGACGAGAATCCTTATACAATCCGAATTGTATCTGATATTTTGGAATCAAACGGATCATCTTCTATGGCAACTGTTTGCGCAGGTTCATTGGCATTGATGGATGCAGGTATTCAGATTAAAGCTCCTGTAACGGGAATTGCGATGGGAATGATTTCTGATGCAAAGACAGGAAAATATTCTATTCTTTCTGACATTTTGGGTGACGAGGATCACTTGGGAGACATGGATTTCAAGGTTACAGGTACAGAAAAAGGGATTACTGCCTGTCAAATGGACTTGAAAGTCGAGGGTCTTGATTACAGTGTTTTGAAAGAAGCGTTGTACCAAGCCAAAGAAGGTCGATTACATATCATGAATGAAATCAAAAAGACCATTTCAGCACCTAAGCCGGACCTTAAACCTCATACACCTAGGTCATTCATGATGAGTATTCCTAAAGAACTTATCGGAGCAGTAATCGGGCCTGGAGGAAAAGTCATCCAAGAAATCCAAAAAGATACCGGAGCTACCATCATCATTGAAGAAAAAGATAATATGGGAAAAATCAACATTTTCTCAAACAATCAAGAATCGATGAATGCTGCTATTTCAAGAATCAGGGCGATTGTTGCTCAACCTGAAATAGGAGAGACCTATACCGGCAAAGTGAAAAACATCATGCCTTTTGGAGCTTTTGTGGAATTCATGCCTGGAAAAGATGGTTTACTTCACATTTCTGAAATCAAATGGGAAAGACTTGAAAATATGGAAGGTGTCCTCGAACCAGGAGAAGAAATAATGGTTAAACTGATTGATGTAGATAAAAAAACAGGAAAGTTTAAACTTTCCAGAAAAGTATTATTGCCAAAACCAGAAAAATCTGATAAAAACGATTAAGTTCAATAGGGTATTTATTATTTTGAACTTTGTTTAATTGGATTCCTGTTATTAATTGAATCTTAACTGAAAATTGTATTCTTGAATGAGGCAGCTAAAAATTAGCAAACAGATCACCAACAGGGAGAGTCAGTCCCTTGATAAATATCTACAGGAGATTGGAAAAGTAGATCTATTGACAGCCGATGAGGAAGTGGTTCTTGCAAAAAGGATCAGAGAAGGCGATCAATTGGCTTTAGAAAAACTTACAAAAGCCAACCTCCGATTTGTTGTTTCTGTAGCCAAGCAATATCAAAACCAAGGCCTTTCGCTGGGTGACTTGATCAATGAGGGAAACCTCGGGCTGATCAAAGCAGCCCAACGATTTGATGAAACGCGAGGTTTTAAGTTTATTTCTTATGCGGTATGGTGGATCAGACAGTCTATCCTTCAGGCATTGGCTGAACAATCGAGGATAGTAAGGCTTCCATTGAACAGGGTTGGTTCATTGAATAAAATCAGTAAAACATTCAGTGAACTTGAGCAAAAGTTTGAAAGAGAGCCTTCACCTGAAGAATTGGCTGAGGTCCTTGAAGTTACCGCAGCTGAGGTCGTGGATACTATGAAAATTTCTGGAAGACATGTGTCTATGGACGCTCCTTTTGTACAGGGAGAAGAAAATAGTTTGTTGGACGTTCTTGAAAATGATGGAGATGAAAAGCCTGATGATGGCTTGATGACCGATTCATTGAGGAAAGAAGTACAAAGAGCACTTTCAACACTGACCCAAAGGGAAGCAGATGTGATTACACTTTATTTCGGTTTGAACGGAGAGCATGCGATGACTTTAGAGGAAATTGGTGAAAAATTTAATTTGACCAGAGAGAGGGTTAGACAAATTAAAGAGAAGGCTATCAGGAGATTAAGACATACTTCAAGAAGTAAAACATTAAAACCATATCTTGGCTAATTACTGAGGCTGAATAAGAATAATAATTAAAGGGGATTTGTCCCCTTTTTTTGTTTATTTACCACAATGAAGGGTTCGGAAAATTTAACTCACTGAACTTCATGGCATAGACCACAATTAGGGAATTTTAACACCCATTAACTTTGTTGTGAAGGGTATTTTAACAAAATTTGCCAACTTCAAAATTTCAACCAAATGACTTCCGAAATTGAAAGAATCAAAGTCTTGATAATTGGTTCGGGACCCGCAGGATACACTGCGGCAATCTATGCATCAAGAGCCGGATTGAATCCAATACTATACACGGGGGGACAACCCGGTGGCCAACTGACTATCACCACAGACGTAGAAAATTACCCCGGGTATCCTGAAGGGATTCAGGGACCTGAGATGATGGAGGATTTTAGAAAACAAGCTGAAAGATTTGGGACTAAAGTTAGGTATGGAGTAGTGACTTCAGTAGACTTCGATACCATTCCGCATAAAGTTATTGTCGATAACCAGTCCGAAATTCATGCGGATACAGTGATTATTTCTACTGGCGCCTCTGCAAAATGGCTTGGTTTAGAAAGTGAAACAAGATTGAATGGGAGAGGGGTTTCAGCCTGTGCGGTTTGTGACGGGTTCTTTTTTAGAGGTCAGGATGTTGCAATAGTAGGAGCGGGTGATACCGCTTGTGAGGAGGCTTCATATCTGGCAAATATTTGTAACAAGGTCTACATGATTGTCCGAAAAAGTGAAATGAGGGCATCGCTGATAATGCAGAGAAGGGTATTAAATAATCCTAAAATCGAAGTACTTTGGAATACCGAAACGGATGAAATCCTAGGTGAAGAAGAAGTCACCGGAGTAAGAATATTTAACAACCTAACCAAAGAAACCAAAGAACTTAAAGTATCTGGTTTTTTTGTGGCAATTGGTCACCATCCCAATACAGATATTTTTAGAAATGTTATTGATATGGATGAGAACGGATATATCAAGACAATCCCGGGAAGTACATGGACCAATAAGGAAGGTGTTTTTGCCTGTGGCGATGCCCAAGATCATATTTATAGACAGGCGGTAACTGCCGCAGGAACCGGTTGCATGGCGGCTTTAGATGCAGAGAGATACCTAGCGGCTAAAGAATCTGCTTAATTTGGAAAAATGAAAATAAAAGGTCTTTGGATATTGATAGCTTTACTTTTGGGCATGGGATCTATTCAATCCCATGCCCAAATTTTTCCAAAGATCATTAAGAAAAAGTCTATCGATCAGCCCAAATCCAATCCTTTATTAAGAGATTTAAGACTTTTTGATCCTGATAAATACCTACAGGATATTACCAAAACCACGGATTCTCTTCTTTTCAAAGATTATGTGGAATTAAAGAAAAGGCTGAGTATCGTAGCCGAGGATACAATTTCGCTTGATTGGGCTCCGACAAACCAATTGGTTCAGGTTTCTGAACAGGTTTTGATTGACAGCATCTGGGTGACTGCTTTTGAATATTATTCCTCTTGGGACAGCAAGAAAATTAATATATACGATTTTAACCCAAAGGAATTTAAGGATACAGTCCAAATTAAGTTATTCGATCCATTTTTTGGGACTGATTGGAAAATGCCTTTGGATGAGACCCGAATTACATCAGAGTTTGGATTTAGGAGATATAGGTGGCATCATGGTACAGACCTGAAGTTGAATGTGGGCGACCCTGTTTATAGTGCATTTGACGGGATAGTCAGAATTAGGTCTTATGATAGAAACGGGTATGGATACTATGTGGTAGTCAGGCATAAAAATGGGCTTGAGACACTTTATGGCCACTTATCTAAGTTTAGGGTAGAAGTTGGTCAGGAAGTAAAAGCAGGTGAATTAATCGGCTTAGGTGGAAATACGGGAAGAAGTACCGGCCCCCATTTGCATTTTGAGATCAGGTTCCAAGGACTTTCTATCAATCCTACAGAAGTATTTGATTTTAATATCGGAAGTATCAAAGGCCAATATTATGATGTTACTTCCTCAAGTTTTGATCATGTAATCAAAACGCAGGAAGCGATTTATCATCGGGTGAGGAGCGGGGAGACATTGAGTTCCATAGCCCGAAGATATGGGGTAAGGGTAAGCACCCTCACAAGATTGAACGGAATTTCAACAAATACCATTCTTAAGGTTGGCAGAAGATTAAGAGTGAAATAATCATTTGGTATTTTGCCTACAATACAATTAAATTCTGAAGTTATGAAATTGGATATCCTTGTTATTGCAGCACATCCCGATGATGCTGAATTGGCTTGCTCGGGTACTATTGCCGCACAGGTTGCCAAAGGGTATAAGGTTGGAATTTTAGACCTTACCAAAGGAGAAATGGGGACAAGGGGTACTCCTGAAATCCGGATGCAGGAATCTGAGGAGGCTTCTAAAATTTTAGGTGTTTCAATAAGAGAAAACCTTGGGTTTAAAGATATTTTTTACAGAGACGATGATAGCCACAGACTTGAAATAGTAAAAATAATAAGAAAATATAAGCCCGAGATAGTATTGGCAAATGCCGTAACGGACAGGCATCCGGATCATGGGAAAGGTGGTGCTGTGGCTTCCAATGCTTGTTTTATGAGTGGGTTAAGGAAAATTGAGACCCATTTTGATGGGATCGATCAAGCTCCTTGGCGACCAAAATATGTCTATCATTACATCCAAAACAATTACATAAAGCCCGATTTCGTCGTGGATATTACTGATTTTTGGGGTATAAAAATAGAAAGTATCAAAGCTTTCAGGTCCCAGTTTTATGATCCAAATAACAAGGAACCTCAAAGTTTTATTTCATCTGCCGAATTTTTAGACTTTGTAGAGGCCCGTTCTAGGGAGTTTGGTCACAGTATAATGGTCAAATACGGAGAAGGCTTCACAGTTGAAAGAACTTTGGGAATCACAGATTTATTTGACCTAAAATAAATCCGTGATTCTTTGTTGAATTTAAGGAGCAAGTCTTTCGATTTTCCACGAGGCTTCACCTTCTCTTTGATAGTGGATCCTGTCATGAAGCCTGCTTGACCTACCTTGCCAAAATTCCACTTCCTCAGGAACCAGCCTATAACCTCCCCAATGCTCTGGTCTTTTGATTGTATTTTCATCGGTTTTCTTCAGAAGCGCAGCTTCTTTTTCCTCCAGAAATGCACGGTTAGGTATTACCTGACTTTGAGGAGATGCCAATGCTCCAATCTGACTGGCGAAAGGCCTTGAAAAGAAATAGGCATCAGATTCCTCTATTTTGATTTTTTCTACTTCCCCGATAAATCTGACCTGCCTTTCCAAAACCGGCCAAAAAAAAGTAATCGCTGCAAATGGATTGTTTTCGAGTTCCTTTCCTTTGGCACTATTATAGTTGGTAAAAAAAACCAAACCTGTATCCACCTCTTTCAAGAGAACGATTCTTGAATTTGGCTTTCCATCAGGTCTTACTGTTGAAAGGTTCATTGCATTCCACTCATGAACTTTGGATTGATGCGCTTCCTCAACCCAGATTTTAAATTGATCTATAGGGGACGGTTTTACATCTTTTTCATCGAGGGATTTTAATGTATAGTCAATACGGATATCTGCCAGTTTCATAGGGTTTTTAAATTTTATTCTAAAATTACCAGACTTATTGCATTTATAAAATTTAGATATAACTTAAGAAAATTATCAAAGACATTTTTTATGAGCCAAAGTTTAAAAAAAACGCCTTCCGCCGGTCAGCTATTGATATCTGAGCCATTTTTACAGGATGAGAATTTTGTAAGATCTGTCATTCTTATTTGTGAAAATAATGAGAAGGGGTCTTTTGGACTTGTATTGAATAAGCTTTCGATATTAAAAATCAGTGAGCTTGTTGAAGATTTGTTTTTTTTAGACCTTGATGTTTACGTGGGAGGGCCCGTCGAACAGAATACCCTTCATTTTGTTTACTCAGGAGAAGAAGCCCTTACCGGCAGTATCCAACTTGGAGAAGGTTTGTGGTGGGGAGGAGACTTTGAAGCATTGACTCAAAAACTCAAAAATGGGGAGTTAAACGATGGCAATATCCGGTTTTTTATTGGGTATTCAGGGTGGACTGAAGGACAGCTTGATGAGGAATTAGAGGATAAAACATGGATCATTTGTGAAAAAATTGAACCCGAGAATATTTTCAATAATTCACCTGTAGAATTATGGAGAAATATCTTAAAAAACATGGGAGGGGAATTTCAACTATTGGCAAATTATCCTATTGATCCGAGGCTAAATTGATCCAATTTTATTACTTTTGTTTTAGACGTCCTGCAAAAAAGTATCAGTTTTATTATGAGCAATGAAAAAGAAGTGTCTGAAGAAGACAAGGTGACCCAAACCAATGAAGTAATTCAAGAAGTTCAGGGTAGTGTAATTATCGATGATAAAGTTTCAGAGACTGAAACAACAGACCATGATTCTGAAGAGGAAATTTCAGAATCTGTCGATTACTCAAATTTCTCCAAATCCCAACTTTTAACTGCTTTAAAACAGCTTTTAGAAACAGGCAGATATCTAAAGATAGACAGTCAGATAGCAGAAATCAAATCACATTTTGAAGAGATTTTTCACAAGGAAAAAGATTCTGCCTTAGAAGAATTTACTTCTAATGGTGGTTCTCCTGATGATTTTGAGTATAGACCTTCAGAAGAAGACCGTTCTCTATTTGCTGGATTAAATGAATTCAGAGAAAAAAAATCTGAATTTCTTAGAGAACAGGAGAAAAATAAGGAAAAAAACCTTTTGGCAAAGAATGCGATTCTTGACAGACTCAGAGAACTTGTAGATGGCGAAGAGACTACCCACAGTATAAATACCATCAAGCATATACAAGAAGAATGGAAGAAAATAGGATCTGTTCCTGCGGCACAGAATAGAAACCTTTGGGCCTCCTTTAATGCCTTGATGGATAGGTTTTATGACAATAGAAGTATCTACTTTGAGTTAAAAGAACTTGACAGGAAGAAAAATCTTGAGCAAAAACTTGAAATATGTGAAAAAGCGGAAGCTTTGGTTGACATGGAAGACCTTAAGGATGCTATAAGAATCCTAAATGATCTTCATGAAGAATTCAAGCACATGGGGCCTGTTCCGCGTGAAGAACAGGAAAACCTTTGGAACAGATTCAAAACGGCTTCGGATGCAGTATATTCAAGACGAAAAGAGTTTTATGACGGGCAAAAAGAAAGCTTGAAAGAAAACCTTCAAAAGAAAGAGGCCCTGATTAAAAAACTTGAGGCTGATTCTGAATATAAAGGAACCAAAATCAAAGAATGGAATAGTAAAACGAAAGAAATTTTAGCCCTTCAAAAGGATTGGGAAGCTATTGGTCCTGTTCCAAGAGAAAATGGAAAAGAGATCAACAAACAGTTTTGGGGTCTTTTCAAACATTTCTTCCAAAACAAAAATCACTTCTTCAAAGAACTTGACGAAATCCGTCATAAAAATAAAATCAAAGCGGAAGAGCTTATAGCCAAAGCTGAATCCTTAAAGGAAAATACAGATTGGCAGCAAACTGCTAATCAGATGATCTCGCTTCAACAGGAATGGAAACAAATAGGACCTACACCTGAAAAAGTTAGGGACGAACTTTATCAAAGATTCAAATTAGCTTGCGATGCCTTCTTTGAGAACCGAAGAAACTCAAACAAGCAAGTAAATAAAGAGTTTGAGCAAAATCTTTCTGCAAAGGAAGAACTTATCAAAAAAATAAAAGAAGAGGCCAAGAGCAATTCTGTTTCTGAAAGTTCACTAGAAGGGTATATTTCGAAGTTTAATTCTTTAGGATTTGTCCCAAGAAAAAACATGAAGGAAATTCTCAGCAAATTCAATGAGGCAGTCGATGAATATGTCAAAAATCTTGGTTTTGCAGGTGGGGAAAAAGACGATTTTCTTTTCAGGTTGAATTTGAACAAACTTCAGTCTGACCCTAACAGTAACCGTGTCCTCAACAAAAAAGAGCATGGGATCAGAAAACAAATCACAGATTTGGAAAATAATGTGACTTTGTGGAAAAATAACATTCAATTTTTTGCGTCATCCAAGACTGCCGACAAGCTCAAAAACCAATTTGATGAGAAAATTCAAAAGGCAGAGAGTGAAATCGAGAAGCTAAAGAAAAAACTGACCATACTCAAAGAATTTTAATACACTCATAAATAAGGAGATAACAATTGTCTCCTTATTTTTTTTGAAATTCTTTTTGCTCGATTCCATGATAAATCTATATTTGCACCACGATTTGAGACAACGGTCTTGAAAAGTTAAATAAAAGGCCTCCTTAGCTCAGCTGGTAGAGCAACTGACTTGTAATCAGTAGGTCGCTGGTTCGATCCCGGCAGGGGGCTCAAAAGGGTAGCAATAGCTACCCTTTTTTCATTTTGGCCTATTTCATTTTTTGTAGATATTTGATATATTGAATACTGGTAAAAAATCAACCAAATTTTTTTTCAACCATCCAATTTCAAATCTGTGTTGCCTCAAAATCTTAAAACTCCGGGAATTTACATTGAAGAAAAAAACGTCTTCCCCGGTTCTGTTGTAGAAGTCGCCACAGCCATACCCGCATTTATCGGGTATACCGAAAAGGCCTCCCGCAACGGTAAATCGCTTTTAAATATCCCCATAAGGATTACTTCCTTTGCGGAATATGTAGAATTATTTGGTGGTGCTTTTAATCCATTATTCAAACTTGAAACGCCACAAGATGGAGATAGAAGTAAAATTAATATTGGAGATACTGAATTTGCTATAAAATATGCGGAGGACAACCATTTACTTTTTTATAACAGCATCAGGCTGTTTTATGCCAATGGGGGAGGAACTTGCTATATAGTCTCAGTTGGTACATATGAGGTCACAGGCTCTCTAAAAATCCGTAAAGATCAACTTTTGGGAAAGGGTTTGCGCTCATTGGAAAAGGAACAGGAAGTTACTCTGGTAGTTATACCGGAGGCGGTTTTATTGGGAAAGGAATGCTATGAGGTCTACAAGCAAGTCTTGATACATTGTGGGGAAATGCAAAACAGAATCGGGATTTTTGACCTTTATGATGGGTATAGAAGTAGAGGAGAAGGAGACGATCCGATAGATTTTTTCAGAGAGAATATAGGTACGGATTTTTTGAGTTATGCTGCCGCTTATTATCCTTGGCTTCATACCACATTGGTCCAAAAAGGTGAAGTGAGTTTTAGAAACCTTGATCCTGAAATAGATTTGGAATCAATTCTTCCTGAGCCAAATGCAAAAAAATTGATAATGGAATTTCCAAAGAATGAAGCTGAATTTAGAATTGCCTTTCAAAAGGAATTTCCCAATATTTCACAAATACCTGAGGTTTTTCTCAATGACTTTGTCAATCAGAGAAAAGACCACTTACACTTGGGCTTGATAGCAACAAGTCCAAACTATGCCTCTATTTTGGAAGAAATAAGAAGCATGATGAATTTATTGCCAGCTGCAGCTGCTTTGGCAGGTGTATATACGATGGTGGACAATAACAGAGGAGTGTGGAAATCGCCGGCAAATGTTTCCCTGAATGCCGTGATTAAGCCTGCTGTGGAGATATCCCATGAAGGGCAGGAGAACTTAAATGTACATGTTTCAGGAAAATCAATCAATGCCATCAGAACTTTTACGGGTGTAGGGACTTTGGTTTGGGGTGCAAGGACCCTAGATGGTAACAGCCTCGACTGGCGATATATCAATGTCAGAAGAACCATCATCATGCACGAGCAATCGATCAAGCTGGCACTTCGTTCTTACGTCTTTGAACCTAATGATGCCAATACCTGGACCGCTGTCAAGAGTATGATTGTCAGTTTCTTGACAGAAAAGTGGAAGCAGGGTGCATTGGCAGGAGCTTCGCCTGAGGATGCTTTTGATGTTCAAATCGGCTTGGGTGCTACGATGACAGGTTTGGATATTCTTCAAGGCAAAATGCTGGTTTCAGTCAAATTGGCCATTGTCAGACCGGCAGAATTCATCGTGGTCACTTTCCAACAACAAATGCAGAAATCTTAATTTTTGAAAAGTTGATATTATCAATTTTTCTTCAAAGCGAAATTTAAAAATTTAATCAAAACCTTAAAATACTAATATCATGGCAGGAGATAAACAAGACAGCAATTGGCCTTTACCCAAGTTTTACTTCAAAGTAGATTTGGGAAGTACCACAGACGTACCTTTTCAGGAAGTTAGTGGATTGGAAGTTACAGCACAGCCGATAGAATATAGACATGGCAATAGCCCGGTTTTTTCAACCATCAATATGCCCGGAATTGTCAAAAACAACAATGTGACATTGAAAAAGGGCGTGTTTGCAAAGGACAATAAGTTCTTTGATTGGTACACCAAGATCAAAATGAATACCATCGAACGTCAAAACATGGTCATCAAACTATGTGACGAAGGGGGCAACCCAACCATGACCTGGACATTAGCCAACGCATGGCCAACAAAAATCAGCTCAACGGATATGAAATCTGATGCTAATGAAGTGGCTGTGGAAACCATCGAGATTTCGCACGAAGGGCTTACTATTGCTAACGGTTAAAAAGGATGGATTCCACAAGTTTTTTTAAACAAGGTGATATTCCCCTAAATGTATTTTATTTTGAAGTTGTTTTCTTGGGGAAAGGCAACGAAAAGATGAAAAGTATTTTCCAGGAAGTATCCGGATTGAAAGTAACAGTGGAAAATCCGGAGAAGAGGGAAGGGGGTGACAATTTCTTTGCCCACCAACTTCCAAAATCCATCAATTATGAAAACTTAGTCCTCAAGAGATGCCTAACAAAAAGTACGGAACTTGAAAAATGGTGTAGGGATGCCATTGAGAATTTTGAATTCAAGCCATTCGATATCAATTTGAGATTGGTATCTTCCAAATCAGAAGCAAATGAAGGTGTAGCCAATTTTCCGCTGGCCGTATGGTCTTTTGAACAGGTATTTCCTATTTCTTGGGAACTTGCAGCCATAGGATCTGAGAAAAATGAATTTACGATAGAGACCTTGACTTTGAAATATAGAAAGTTTACTAAAACCTTTTAGATTATTTTTCAAATTTTCGAATGTTCTAAAAACCCTAAAAAGGAAAAACCTTCAAATCAATCCCCCAAATCAGTGGCAATAGATAATAAGTAAATAGGGTAATTAAAAGAATCGAAACCATATTCATCCACAACCCTGCTTTGACCATATCGGGAATCCTGAGGTAACCCGAACCAAAGACCACGGCATTGGGCGGTGTGGCAACAGGAAGCATAAAAGCACAGCTCGCTGCCATCGTCGCCCCGACCATCAATCCAAAAGGATGAACGCCCATAGAGTAGGAGACAGCCGCCAAAATCGGAAGGATCATCGAAGCTGTGGCGACATTGGAAGTGATCTCGGTCAGGAAATTGACTGCTGCTATGATTACCAACAAAAACAACCCAAAGGCTATAAAATCAAGGAATACAAACTGATTGCCGATCCAGGAAGCCAATCCGGTGGATTTGAATCCTTCTGCCAAAGACAAACCCCCACCAAAAAGCAACAAGATTCCCCAAGGAATGCTTTCGGCAGTTTTCCAATCTAGTAGTTTAGTTTTCGGTTTGGAAGAGGGGAGAACAAACAATATCAAAACACCGGCAATCGCAATAATCGTATCATCCAAGGCAGGAATCAAATCTTGAAGCAAAAATGTCCTGCTGATCCATGCAAAACTGACTGTTCCAAAAACCCAAGCAACCCGCTTTTCTTCCTTTGTCATTGGACCCAATAGGGCCAATTGACGTTGAATTTCTTCTTTACCGCCTTCAATCTTAAAGTTTTTTTCAAAAGGGAAGGCATATTTCACCAAATAAAACCAACAAAAGGCCAAAAGCAATACTGCAACCGGAAAACCGTACAACATCCATTGCGAAAAACTGATTTCATAACCGTACATATCTTTGATGACACCGGCCAAAATGATATTAGTAGGCGTGCCGATCAAAGTTGCCATGCCGCCTATAGAAGCGCTGTAGGCAATTCCCAACATCAGCGCTTTCCCGAGGTTGTTTGGAAGGACTTCCTTGATGGCCGCACCAGGAGTCAACTGTGTCACTACAGCCACGCCGATGGGCAACATCATCAGGGAAGTTGCGGTATTCGAAATCCACATGGAAAGGAAGGCAGTCGCTACCATAAAACCTAAAATAATCTTTTGGATATCGGTGCCGATAAATGAAATAATGCTCAACGCAATCCGCTTGTGCAAGTTCCATTTTTCGATGGCCATTGCAATCATAAATCCGCCCATATAGAGTAAGACCATGGGATGGGAATAAGATGCAGCTGTTTCAGCTATCGGCAATACATTTAAAGTCGGGAGCAGTACCAATGGCAACAATGCTGTAGCAGCAATTGGGATCGCTTCAGTGATCCACCAAGTCGCAATCCAAACTGTCACAGCCATCATTGCCAAAGCTTCAGCAGACATTGCCTCAGGTTGTACAAAAAATAAAATCAGTAGAAATAAAACCGGTCCAAGAATGATACCGATCCGTGAAGTAGTGTTCGGGTTCATGTCAGCAATTGAAACTTCTAATTACCAAAAAAATCAATGAATTCAAATCAGAATGATTGGGGAGGTGGATTCTGTTCAATATCCTTGGGAATAGTAGTTTAAGTTGGTCCTCAATCTTTATTTAACATAATGTAAATTATATAACAAATTAAATCATTATATTATTTCCTACAGCTACATCCTGAAACCTTTTGATTTTTTCCATTTCAAAAAAATAATGAAAGATTTAAAGTAGTCTTCTTTCGGCCTTACCAATACATCAAAAATACACAAACCACCTTTGCTCTTGATTTCATCTTTTTGAATTTATAAAATACAATTATCTTCGTAAAGAGCCGGAAATTACATTCCAACCAAGAATTAGAAAAAAGAAATCAAGATCAAATGCAGGCAGTTTCAAAAGAAAAATCTGAATTGAGAATGGTTGAAGTTGACAACCAAACATACTTTCAAATCCTGAATGTCGATCAAATGCGGCCATTCTTTATGAGTATTGTCAGCAGTTCCAATCATTGGCTTTTTATTAGCAGCAATGGCGGGATTAGTGCCGGAAGAAAAAATTCCGATTTTGCCTTATTTCCATACTATACAGATGATAAAATTACTGAGTCTGCCGATATCACAGGATCCAAATCTATTTTTCAGGTTAAAACCGAAGACGGATTTTTGGTATGGGAACCTTTTTCTATCAGAAATGGTGGCAAATACAAAACACAGAGAAATCTATATAAAAGCCCTTTTGGTAATTCAATAATCTTTGAGGAGATAAATCATGACCTGCATTTAACATTCCAATACCAATGGAATTCAAGCCATCTTTATGGTTTTGTCAAAAAAAGCAGGCTGATCAACCACAATACCAAAACGGTAGAGGTTTCTTTGGTAGACGGAATCCAAAACATTGTACCCTGCGGTGTGGGCAGTTCGGTCCAAAATTCATTAAGTAACCTGGTGGATGCATATAAGCGCAGTGAATTGGATAAGGAAAGTGGGCTGGGAATATTTGCACTCAGTGTGATAATCGTAGATAAACCTGAACCAAGTGAAGCTTTAAAGGCAAATATTGCCTGGTCTCTTGGATTGGAAAACTGTAAGTACCTGCTTTCTGCATTGCAAATTGAAAATTTCAGAAAAGGACTACCTGTCCATGAAGAAACCGATATCAAAGCTGAAAAAGGGGCTTACTTTTTAAATGCAGATTTATCAATTTCTTCAGGTAATCAAAAGGAATGGCTGATAGTAGCCAATGTAAATAACTCCGTATCCCAACTCATTGAAATAGCAGAAAACATAAAAAATGACAAGCAGTTTGGTCAAAAGGTAATCGCAGATATTGAAGCAGGGACCAAGCAGCTGATCAAGCTCAATGCCGCTGCCGATGGCATACAAATGACAAATGATTCTTTGAAAGATACCCGGCATTTCGCCAATTCCCTTTTTAATATCATGAGGGGTGGGATATTCGATGAAAATTATGTCTTGGAGAAAATTGATCTTCAAAATTATTTCTCCAAAACCAACATGCAGGTTTTATCCTATTGGCAAAAAATCAGTGACAGCTTACCGGCTAAACTGACGCTCAGCAGTTTTAAGGATTTGGTGAAAAAATCCGAACATCCTGATTTCAGAAGGTTGGGATTGGAGTATTTGCCCCTGAAGTTTAGCCGAAGGCACGGTGATCCTAGCAGACCATGGAATCAGTTTTCTATTAATACATACAATGAATCGGATGGTTCAAAAATTCTTGATTATCAGGGAAATTGGCGGGACATTTTTCAAAATTGGGAGGCATTGGTACACTCCTACCCTCTTTTCATAGATGGCATGATTTTCAAATTTTTGAATGCTTCCACTTTTGATGGGTATAATCCTTATCGTGTCACAAAAAACGGGATTGATTGGGAAAGGATAGAACCTGATGACCCTTGGTCTTACATTGGTTACTGGGGTGACCATCAAATCATCTACTTGTTGAAGTTCTTGGAATTCAGTGAAATGCATCATCCCGGAAAACTGGAGACTTATTTTGACATCCATGACTTTGTATACGCCAATGTCCCGTATAAAATCAAAGAATATCAGGAGATATTAAAAAATCCCAAAGATACCATTGATTTTGACCATGCCCTTGATACCAAAATCAAAGAAACCTGGACTTCCTTAGGGGCAGACAGCGCTTTGTTAAAAGATAAGCAAGGATCGATATACCATGTCAATTTCATGGAAAAGATTTTGGCTACAGTTTTGGCAAAAATATCGAATTTTATTCCTGAGGGCGGGATTTGGATGAACACCCAAAGACCTGAATGGAATGACGCAAACAATGCTTTGGTGGGCAATGGCTTATCTATGGTCACATTGTATTATCTCCGAAGGTTCCTCACATTTTTTGAAAATCTTCTTCAAAAGTCATCCATCCAAGAATTCAAGATTTCTGAGGAATTGTTGACCTTTTTTAAAGAAGTGTCCGATTTGCTTTTGGAAAATAAAGGAATTTTGACGCATTCATTCACCAACAAGGATAGGAAAAGGATTTTGGATGGCTTGGGATTGGCGGGAAGTAAATACAGGACCCAAATCTATTCACATTCATTTAGCAACAAGAAGGAAGTTGTATCAATAAAAGAGTTGCTGGATTTCACCCGATTGAGCCTAGGCTATTTGGAACATACCATACGTGCCAATAAAAGACAGGATAGCCTTTACCATGGATACAACCTGATGACGGTTGAAAATCAACAGGAGATTTCAGTCTCTTACCTGAGCGAAATGTTGGAAGGACAAGTAGCGGTTTTAAGTTCAGGATACTTGTCGTCCGCTGAGGTTTTAGAATTATTGGAGGGCATGCGAAATAGTGCTCTTTACAGACCTGATCAAAACAGCTACATTCTTTATCCAAATAAAAATTTAAAGGGATTCCTTGAAAAAAATAATATTCCAAAGGAAGCTATATCTAGTTCACTGATCCTAAAGACTCTTATCGATGAAGGTAACACCCAAATCGTGGAAAGAGATGTCAAAGGTGCTTACCATTTCAATGGAAGTTTTAAAAATGGAAATGACCTGCGAAACGAATTGGATTTACTTTATCAAACCCGGTTCAAAGGGTTGAATGAGTCCGAAAAAATTAAAGTCTTGGAGATATTTGAGGATATTTTTAACCATAAATCCTTTACAGGAAGGTCAGGAACATTTTTTGGGTATGAAGGCTTGGGATCGATTTATTGGCACATGGTTTCCAAGCTGTTGTTGGCTGTGCAGGAATGTTGCCTCAGAGCAATCGAATCCAATGAAAATGAGGAATTGGTCAAAAAGCTCCTGAACCATTATTATGAAATCAACGAGGGGATCGGGATCCACAAGTCCCCTACCCTTTACGGCGCTTTCCCGACCGACCCATATTCCCATACACCAATGGGCAAAGGAGTTCAGCAACCCGGTATGACAGGTCAAGTAAAAGAGGATATTTTAAGCCGATTCGGGGAGCTTGGAGTATTTGTAAAAGATGGTAAACTCGGTTTTTATCCTTCTATGTTGAGAAAGGGCGAATTTCTTACAGAACCGAAAGCTTTTAGCTATGTAGATGTCAATTCTGAATTTCAGCACCTGAATTTGGAACCCGGATCACTTGCATTTTCATATTGTCAGGTACCGGTCATTTATAAACTTGGGGATATCACCCAATTAGATGTAGTGATGAGAAATGGCTCCATTTCGAAAAATGAAAGTCTTAGCCTTGACCTAGAAATGAGCAAAAATGTATTTGGACGAACCGGAGAAATTGTCCAAATAATTGCCCAGTTCAATAAAAATATTTTCGATTGATAGAAAACACCTAATCCCTGAATTGTTCTTGGCTTTTTGCTTGTCCTTTTGAAAAAACTGATGGATAAAAAATTGAAAAATGTTCAAATCATTGAGGAAAAAATCGAATCATTGATCGCAATGATGTCGGTTGATGAAATGATCGGCCAAATGACCCAAGTAAGGCATTTTGATGATATTTCAGGAGATGATGTGAGGACAAAATTCATCGGGTCCGTTATCCATACTCAGGGTCCGGTCCCGGGGCAGCATGCTTCTGAATGGCAAGCCAAATTTTTCGAATTACAAAAGCAGGCTTTGTCAACGCGTTTGGGAATTCCTTTGCTGTTTGGCGTAGATGCCATTCATGGCCAGAACACATTTGAAGGTGCCACGATTTTTCCACATAATATTGGTTTGGGGGCTACAGCAAATCCCGGCTTGGTCAGGCAAATTGCCGAAATTACAGCATTGGAGGCGCAGGCAACCGGTTTTAACTGGGTTTTTTCACCATGTGTGGCCATTCCATACAATGAAAAATGGGGCAGAGTTTACGAAGCTTTTTCTGAAAGGACGGATATAACCGTGGAATTGACTAGAGCTTCGGTCCGTGGACATCAAGGTGATCTCAGCAAAAGTGAAAATGTATTGGCAACAGCAAAACACTTCATTGGTGATGGTTCTACAGATTTTGGTGTCGAAGGAGGAAACTCCTCCTTATCCCTTGATGAGGTTAAAATAAGACTCCTCCCCCCCTATCAGGCTGCAGTTGATGAAGGAGTGGGTGCGGTTATGGCCTCTTTTAACAAAATGGATGGCATTTCGATGCACGCGCATAAAGCGTTGATCACAGATCTATTAAAGGGCGAAATGAAATTTGATGGAATCGTTGTTTCAGACTGGAAGGGGTATTCAAGGTTTGGGGAAAATGATATCATCAATGCGGGCATTGACATGGTAATGGCTGTAGATGGTGATTTGGAAGGATTTCAAAACGGACTGAAAGATGCTGTTGCAAATGAAGTTGTTCCTTTAGAAAGAGTAAAGGATGCCGTTCGCAGAATTTTGCGACAAAAATTCCGATTGGGATTATTTGACAATCCTTTTCCGGATAATAAACAAACCAAAAAAATCGGTATTAAAGCACACCGCGAAGTAGCTAGGCAAGCAGTGCGCGAATCTTTGGTTTTACTAAAAAACAGAGAAAATATCTTACCCCTTGGGAAGGATACCAAAATAGTAGTAGTTGGCGAGTTTGCAGACAATTCAGGCTTACAATCAGGTGGTTGGACCGTTAATTGGCAAGGAACCAAAGAAAATTACAAAGGAACGACTACCATTTTGGAAGGTTTTAGGAAAATTTCAAACGTAGAAGTTGCCTATGATAGGGACGGGAGCGAAAATCATGAAGCAGATGTTGCGGTTGTGGTAGTTGGCGAAACTCCCTACGCTGAGTTTTTTGGGGATATCGGTGGTGAAATGAACGCTTATCAATTGACTCTTACGGAAGCACACATGCAGCTGATTAATAATTATGTTCAGAAAGGGAAAAAAGTTATAACCATCTTAATTTCAGGGAGGCCATTGGTTGTCACCTCAGAAATAGCACATTCAGATGCCTTCGTAGTTGCATGGTTGCCGGGGTCTGAGGGTGATGGTATAGCAGAGGTCCTTTACGGTGAACACGATTTTAAAGGGAAACTTCCCCACACATGGCCTAAATCAGAAGATGATTATGCAGGAAAGTATGGTCCCAATTTTTGGGATAATGAAGTCCAACTGCTTTTTCCAATCGGTTTTGGATTGAAGTATGCTGGCAATAAATAGGTCAATAAATAAAATTGGTGAAACCATAAACAACTTATAATAAAATGGATAAATCATTGAAATTAATCCTGGTAGGTATAGTATTAACTACCTGTTTTTATTGTAGCCCAAAACCAAAAGAAGAGACAAATCAACTAACCAAAAAAGAAGTGACAGCAAAAGAAATCTTAGGCAATCCCAATTACATGGCTATATCTTATGAAGGGTATCGCCAAAAATCAAGAGAGCAACAGCCAACCGTAGCTGAACTTAAAGAGGACGTAAAGATATTATCTGCAATGGGCATCAGAATATTGAGAACCTACAATGTCCAACTTCCCCACGCTTCAAATTTGCTCAAGGCAATCCGAGAACTTCAAACCGAAAACCCGGATTTTGAAATGTATGTGATGTTGGGTGCTTGGATAGATTGTAAAAATGCGTGGACGGATCAAACACCTGACCATGATGCGGAAAGCGAACAAAATGAGGGAGAAATCGAAAGGGCTGTAGCACTTGCCAATCAATACCCTGAGATTGTAAAGATCCTTGCAGTAGGCAATGAAGCTATGGTCAGATGGGCGACCAGTTATTTTGTGCAGCCTTCAGTCATACTCAAATGGGTAAACCACCTGCAATCTTTAAAATCCGAAGGCAAACTTCCAAAGGAATTATGGATTACCTGTTCCGATGATTTTTCATCCTGGGGAGGTGCTGACTCGAGCTACCATACCGAAGATCTTGCAAAACTGGTCAAAGCAGTGGATTATATTTCCCTACACACCTATCCTTACCATAATACCCATTATAATCCTGCTTTTTGGTTTGTTCCTGAAGACCAAAGCCAAAAGTCGGATATTGAAAAAATAGATGCAGCCATGTTGAGGGCAAAAGACTTTGCCAAAATGCAGTATGATTCTGTCGCCAATTATGTAAAAAGTCTGGGGGTTGAAAAACCGATCCATATCGGTGAGACCGGTTGGGCTTCTGAATCTAATGGATTTTATGGATCAGAAGGATCTAGGGCAACGGACGAATACAAGCAAGGGCTCTATTACAAACACATGCGTGATTGGACTTCGACATCAGGAATTTCCTGTTTTTATTTTGAAGCTTTCAATGAGCAATGGAAAGATGCCGGAAATCCTAACGGTTCAGAAAATCATTTCGGGCTTTTCACCCTCAAAGGTGAAGCAAAATTTGCCCTTTGGGAATTGGTAGACAAAGGTGTTTTTGAGGGTTTGGGCAGAGATGGTAACCCAATTACAAAAACATATGGTGGAGACATGGAAGCACTTTTTAAGGAAGTATTGGTGCCACCGGCAAAGTAAAATTTTACCGTAAATACTCACTTTATTTTCGATCAAAAAGTCACTAATAAACCCTAACAACTATGTCAACCACCTCGAGTAAAGTCCCGATGGGCCAAAAAATTGCCTTCGGCGTTGGTATGTTAGCCAACCAAATGTTTCCTGCTTCCCTAGGGATATTTATGGTGGTGCTAGTGCAAAACCTGGGATTCCCAGGCTGGATGTGGGGAATCGTTTACTTCCTTCCGCGTGTATTCGATGCTGTAACAGATCCTATCATGGGCTTTGTCTCAGATAATACCAAATCCAGATGGGGAAG
Source organism: Aquiflexum gelatinilyticum (assembly GCF_024813435.1). Classification (NCBI taxonomy): domain Bacteria; kingdom Pseudomonadati; phylum Bacteroidota; class Cytophagia; order Cytophagales; family Cyclobacteriaceae; genus Aquiflexum; species Aquiflexum gelatinilyticum. Next base: position 23,017 of record NZ_JANAEZ010000001.1, on the reverse strand, counting down.
GCGAAGACAATATGTATTTATCGGCGCTATTTTAATGGGGATTACCTTTTCGGTAATGTGGCAGCTTTATGGGGATAACAGCGTGAATTATAACTTCACCTATTTTCTATTTGGGTCTTTTGCCTTTTACCTCGGGCTTACTATTTTCAGTGTGCCTTATGTAGCCATGGGCTATGAAATGAGTGAGGATTTCCATGAGCGTACCCAAATTATGGCCATAGCCCAATGGATTGGGCAGTGGGCATGGGTGATTGCACCTTGGTTTTGGGTCATCATGTACGACCCTAGCTGGTTCCCATCCCCGGAAGCTGCTACACGAGAACTTGCCATTTGGGTTGGGGTTATTTTTGCCGTTTGTGCCATGGTTCCTGCCATTTTTATTCCAAGTAAATCCACCAAAAATGAAAATTTCTCACCGCTGACATTCAATGCAATTGGAGATAGTATTTCCCAAATCATCAGAGGCTTCAAAGAAGCCTTTTCCTCAACACCATTTAGAAAATTGTGTATTTCCACATTTTTCATCTTCAATGCTTTTAATACAGTAGCAGGCTTTGTCTTTTTTATAGTGGTTTGGCATTTGTTTAATGGCGATGCCGGGGCAGCCGGCTATTGGACGCCCTTATTCGGAAGTATCGGTGCATTGGTCACTACCTTTATTGTCATTCCTGTAGTAGCTAGGATGTCCAAAAAGATTGGTAAGAAAAATGCCTTCATGGTATCCCAAGGCATTGCCTTAGTCGGATATCTTTCTTTGTGGTTTCTTTTTGTGCCGGGCAAGCCTTGGATGTTCATCTTTTCCCTTCCATTACACTCTTTTGGAATCGGGAGTCTTTTTGTGTTGATGATGTCAATGACTGCCGATGTGATCGACTTAGACGAATTGAATTACGGAAAACGAAGGGAAGGAGTATTCGGTGCAATTTATTGGTATATGGTGAAGTTCGGATTTGCCATAGCAGGCGGTTTGAGTGGATTGATTCTGACGGTAGTAGGTTTTGATGGAAATGCAGCGGTTCAGCCTGAAGGTGCTGTGGATGGTCTGAGGATTTTCTTCTCGGGGCTTCCGATGTTGGGAACCATAGCAGCCATGTACCTCATGCATGACTATGATGTGGATGAAAAAAGGGCCAACGAAATCCGTGAAGAATTAAAAAAGCGGGCAGAGGCCAAAAAAAACCTTGAAAACCCATATTCGCAAAATGAAAATTCAGCGGTATTGGCCAAAGTGCAAAATGAATTTTCTTCTAATACAGACATTGATTTTTCAAATAAATCAAACTCCGAAATAAAGCAACTCTTTTCCAAAACATTTGATTCGGGCATTCATGGCCTATGCTTTAGCCCCTATTTGGAAGGTCAGAATGTAGGTGATCAGTTATCCGAAAATCAAATTCGGAGGAGAATGGACTTGGTTTCAAAACATGTCAAATGGGTTCGCTCTTTTTCATGTACAGACGGAAATGAATACATTCCTAAAGCAGCCCATGAAAAAGGACTCAAGACGATGGTGGGCGCTTGGATAGGAGTCGATAAAGCGAAAAATGAACAGGAGATTAAAAACCTGATCAGCTTGGCACAACAGGGATTTGTGGATATCGCCGTGGTTGGCAATGAGGTTTTACTTCGAAATGAATTGACGGAGCAGGAAATAATAGATTACATCAAGGAAGTGAAAGAATCCCTACCCAATACGCCTGTCAGCTACGTCGATACCTATTTTCAGCACCAAAAGCATCCCTTACTGGTGGATGCCTGTGATATCTTATTAGCAAACTGTTATCCTTTTTGGGAAGGAAAAAGTATTGAAGAAGCATCTTCCCATTTGCAGCAAATGTATGAGTCTACAAAAAGCATTGCAAATGGTAAAAAAATCATCATTACAGAAACAGGTTGGCCGAATCAGGGAGATAAAGTCCAAGACGCCGAACCTTCTGAAGAGAACGCAATGAAGTACTTTATTAATGCTAACAATTGGTCCCAACAAGAGAAGGTAGACATGTACTATTTTTCCTCATTCGATGAGTCATGGAAAATACACCATGAAGGTGATGTCGGTCAACGTTGGGGAATTTGGGATAAAAATGAAAACTTAAAATACATCTAGGAATGTCTTCAAAAGCTGAAAAATTATTATCCTTGGCAGGTGTTTCATTTGAGGGTGCTTCTTTTGAAACCTTGAAGGAATTGTATAGAAAAGTTCTGGATTTTGGGATGCATGGGATTGGCTTCAGCCCTTACACAGAAGGACAAAAACCCGGAGACATCATTTCAGAGGAACAGATAAGAAGGAGATTGGAAATCATCCGGCCCTATACATCTTGGGTTCGCTCTTTCTCCTGTACGGATGGCAATGAGCTGATTCCAAAAATCGCCAAGGAATATGGGTTGAAAACTTTAGTAGGCGCATGGCTGGGTAAGGATGACAAAATCAATCAGCTGGAGATAGAAAATCTGATCAAGATCTCCAATGAAGGATATGTCGACATTGCCGCAGTTGGAAATGAAGTCATGTACCGTGGTGACCTCACCGAGGACGAGCTTTTAACCTTCATGCAAAAAGTAAAATCCGCAATTAATGGGATTCCTGTTGGTTATGTAGATGCCTATTATGAATTTGAGGATTATCCAAAAATTGCTGAAGCCTGTGATATTATCCTGGCCAATTGCTATCCTTATTGGGAAGGATGTCATATAGACTATTCATTGTTATACATGAAGGAAATGTATAACAGGGCAAAACGTGCTACCAAAGGAAAACCTGTTATCATCAGTGAAACCGGTTGGCCGAGTCAGGGAACCAACTTAGGAGCTGCCATGCCCTCTGATGAAAATTTTATCAAATATTTCATCAATACACAGAAGTGGTCTAAAGAGGAGAATATTGAAATTTTTTATTTTTCATCATTTGATGAGTCATGGAAAGTCGGTGCTGAAGGAGATGTGGGCGCCTATTGGGGGCTTTGGGATAAAGAGGAAAAGCTTAAATATTAATCAAATTTGGAATTGAAAATATCCCTGTAATTTTTAGGAATGGTAAAGATTTCACTATAAATGCAGCCATCAATTCGGCCACTACACCCGGAATTGCAATAGCCATGGCTGCTTTTCAATTGTATGCACCAGCACGAATAAATCGTATTGAGGCAGGCGGCATCAAAAAAGCACATGAACGCATCATGATCGGAAAGGCAACCTGAGGTGACATTCCAAGTGTAAAACCAAGGCCATACAAGGAGCATACAAACCTATCCCATCATTATATTATCTTGTGAAAATTTTCAAAGTAAGATCATTTATCATGAGGCGAAAAATCCCAGAATCAACTCTTCCAAAACTCAATCGCTCACAATTTATTACTTCCGAAGGTTTACAAAAATTAAAGGAAGAACATGATCATTTATGGCGAGTTGAACGTCCAGACGTTACCGCTAAGGTTGCATGGGCCGCAAGTTTGGGAGATCGTTCAGAAAATGCCGATTACCATTATAACAAAAAACGTCTTCGAGAAATTGATAATCGCCTACGTTATTTGCGAAAGTGTATTGATGACTTTAAAGTTATTGACTATCACCCCAACCAAGAAGGAATAGTGAATTTTGGTGCTTGGGTAGAAATTAAAAACGAAAAGAAAGGTCTTCAAAATCGTTTTCGTATTGTTGGTTACGAGGAGTTAATAGGTAACAAGGATTATATCTCTATGGACTCTCCCATGGCTAAATCGCTTCTTGGTAAAGCTGTTGGAGATGAGGTGATAGTGAATACAAAAATGGGTGATTTTGTATGGAAAATTCTTAAAATAGAGTATCAAAAGTAGTTTCAAAATAATTCCAATTCACTTTTTCTCCAAATCCATACTCAATTCCTTTTGAACCAATCCAGCTCTCAGCATCACTGTGGAAGTGTAAAGAATAACGACAATCACAAGCCATCTGAGAATATCCAATGGCAACGATTTCACAATGAATGCAGCAATCAGCACGGCCACCACACCCGGAATGGCCATGGCTACTGCAGCTTTTCTATTATAGGCTCCTTCACGGATAAAACGAATGGATGCGGGCGGCATCAAAAAAGCACATGATCCCATCATGATCGGAAAAGCCACCTGCGGCGACATCCCAAGCGCAAAAACCAAAGCCATACAAGGGGCATACAAACCAATACCGGCAGTCATTAACGCACCCAGAAAAAAGTTGGCAACGATCGCAATCAGAAGTTTACCTCCTTCAAGGCCTATAGCCTCGCCACCTCCTTGGATCCAATCCAAGTTGCGGGCAAGCATAAAACCGGCTGTAATGAGCAAAGCAAATCCCATAGTCAGCCTGATTTTACGTTCGGAAAGTTTTGAAATTACTCCTGCACCAACGATGGCCCCGATTGCAGCCGAGACAAGCATCAGAATAAGTGTTTTTGGCTCGACTTCAATGATCGTGATAAAAATCAGTGCCTGTAACAATACAGGAAGCGTATTGGCAACATTCATTGTACCGGGAATAAGCTTGTCCTCGGTTTGTTTGGTGAATTTTAACAACGCTGTTTGAGGAGCAAAGGCACCAATACCCAACACATCAAAAAAATTGACCACAAATCCGATCACGGAAGTTTTTCTCCAACTGCTAGGTTCCAACCTTTTTTTATGTCTGAGAAAATCCCTCGTCAATACAAGGGTAAACCAAACCGTAAGGATGGCGAGTGAAATCCAAATAAATGCCACCATGGAGTCTAGTTTCTTAGAAATAATTATATTGCTTAACGGGCGAATCCTTCATACCATTACCAAGAAAGAAATTTTCTATGAAATATATCAATAATTTGAAAAGAAATTCAGCTTTTGCAATAGCCCTAGTGGCTTGTTTTATGCTATTTTTCTTTTCTTCCAATAAGCTTTTTGCACAGCAGCCATTCTCCCCTTTGGAAGCTTCCTTTCAAGACTATAAAAAGATGAAGGAAGAAACCAGTTTCAAATTGGAATGGATATCCTTGGGGCCTACCGTCAACTCTGCCCGTGCTGATATTGTACAGGTGGATCACACAAATCCAGCAACAATGTATGCGGGATTTGGGTCAGGTGGATTGTGGAAAACAACCAATCATGGTCTGAGTTGGAATTCGGTCTTTGAAGAGCGGTCTTCCCTTGGGATCGGTGATGTTGAATTGGCACCTTCCGACCCCAATATCATATATCTAGGAACCGGAGAAAACCTAAAGAAGCCCAGAAACTTCACTTTGCCCGGAACAGGCATGTACCGATCTGACGACGCGGGTCTTACCTGGAACAAGATTGGTCTGGAGGATTCATGGTCAATCGCTGAGATTGAAATTCATCCTACTAATCCTGATATCGTTTTCGTGTGTGTTCTGGGACACCTTTGGTCCAAAAACCCAAACAGAGGATTATACAGAACGATGAACGGAGGAAAAACTTGGGAACATGTACTCTACAAAGACGAGATGACCGGGGCAAATGAAGTGGTCATCTCCCCTACCAATCCTCAAATCATGTATTCTTCTTTATGGGAAGTATATCCTGGAATAAGCGGAAAAAACAGCGGCATTTATAAAAGCATAGATGGAGGAACAACATGGACACAATGTACCAATGGATTACCTTCAGGTCCAAAAACAGGACGGATAGGTCTTGCCGTTTCCTCAACCAATCCTTACAAAGCTTACGCGCTGATAGACAATTTGAACAATGAAACTGAACATGCAGCAGAACTTTACAAAACTACCGATGGTGGGTTGAACTGGACCAAAACCCATTCTGAACCTTTCCAAATATTTTCCGTCATAGGTTGGTATTTTACCGATGTTTATGTCAACCCCAAAAATGACGAAGAAGTATTTTGTCTAGGAGTCAGACTTGCACATAGTCTCGATGGCGGCAAGACTTTTTCTTTAATAGGGGGGCAGGTTACCCGCATGACACCAAGCTTAGCCCAAGGCTTACATCTGGACCAATGCGAATTATGGATAAACCCAACCAATCCCAACCATTTGGCATTGGGCAATGATGGAGGATACTATGTGAGCTATGACAAAGGATTATCTTGGATTCATTATAATAACATTCCAACAGGTGAATTTTATGATATCACCATTGACCAATCAGATTTTACCATCTATGGGGGAACACAGGATGATGCTACTGTTTCTGGACCAGCAAAGGAATTGAATACCAAATTTCCTGATCCATGGAAATATGTCTGGATCGATGCATGGGATGGTGGGGATGGCTGCGTTACCCAAATTGACCCTATTGACAAATCAATTATTTATTACAGCCGCCAACATGGAGATGCGATGAGGTTGGACAAATCCAAAGACGTGGCAGTCTCCATAAGGCCAACACTTCCCAAGGAAATGAAGGATACACTGGTCTTTAACTACATGACTCCTTACTTTTTGTCTGCTTATGATAGTAAAACACTATACCATGGAGGAAATTTCATGTTAAAAAGTACTGACCGTGGTGATACTTGGAAAGTAATCAGTCCAAATCTTAGTAATTCTTCAAAGAAAGAGAAGAAATCATTTGCCACCGGGGCAATCGTAGAATCCCCTTTACAAAAAGGATTGCTTTACGCTGGTACCGATCACGGGGCTTTTTGGGTTTCAAAAAACGATGGTGAGAGTTGGGAAGAGCATTCAACGGGTATCGCCAACAACTACATTCGGAGCATATCCCCCTCCAATCACAAAGTGCAACGTGTTTACATGGCTATGACCGGAATTAATTATGATGATTTGAAAAGTTATCTCTATGCTTCTGATGACTTCGGAATTACCTGGAAAACCATTGCCGCAGGCCTACCCGATGAACCAATTAATATGGTCAAGGAAGATCCTTCAAATGAAAATATCTTATATGCCGGCACTGTACGTGGAGTATATGTAACTATAGACCGGGGAAATAACTGGTCCTACCTTGGAACCAATATGCCTGCAACGGCCGTAGCTGACTTGGAAATATATTTACCTACAATGGACTTGGTGGTTGGTACTCATGGACGGGGTATTTATAAAACAAGCCTTCTTCCCATTCAGAAAATGGTAAGCGAAAACCTTCCTGAAGACAAAGATTATTTTTTTGAAATCGGTAAAACAGCGAGACCTTGGTTTAATTCATCACACGGTGAACCTGATTATCGAACTGTTGAAAAAACAACATTTTCTTTTTGGCTAAGCCAATCAAAACCAGTTACTATTTCAGTGGTTGATCAGTCAAATACGGAAATATGGAAAACCAATCTAACCGGTTTTAAAGGTTTTAACCAATACCGATGGGATTTGATTGTGAAAAAGGAAACAAGTGGCAACCCATATTTCATTCACTATGATCAATTTATAAAAGCGGGAATTTACAAAGTAATTATTACTTCGGGAGAAGATCATATGGAACAAAATTTAGAGGTAATCGATGGAAAATCACCTTATATCGTTAGTGACAATTTCTGATTAGGCGGGATTTGAAACTCAATTTTCTCCGTTAAATGTAAATAACTATCCAACATTGCTGTTCCTCCTTCATCCAAAATTTTAATCAGAGGCATTATCTTAACCGAAAACTTCCCACGTAATAATCCAAATCGACTTTGACATCGGTTTGCTTGGATACTTTCAGTTCACTCCATTTGGTATTTGGAACTACGCGGACTTTGTTTTCTCCCAATTCCAAATCAATAGGCATGTCAAAAGATGCAATGCAATTGCTCCATCTGTATTGGAGTGTCTGCTCATCTGAGTAAAAGTATTCGAGCACAGGCAAAGAACTGTTTCTGAGGTATTGGTCAAAGAAGCTGGAAAGGTCAATACCCGTTTCCACGGAAAGGTAATCTTCCACCTGTGCCGTCGTGACTGTCTGATGGTAAAACTCGCTGTTTAATCCGCGGAGGATATTTCTCCATTTTTCATCGTCATTGACGATTTCACGGAGCGTATTCAGGATATTCCCACCTTTGTAATACATATCTCCTGAACCGCGGCTATTGACGCTGTACCTTCCGATAATAGGAAGTTTGTTATCTATACGGGTTCTCGTACCCCGCACATATTCCTGTCCGGCTTCTTTGCCATAAAAATAATCGAGATACAGGCTCTCGGAGTAGTTGGTGAAGCTCTCGTGGATCCACATATCTGCGACATCCTTGTAAGTGATGTTGTTGGCAAACCACTCATGACCGGATTCATGGATGATGATAAAGTCAAATTTCATCCCCCAACCTGTTCCGCTAAGGTCCGTGCCGCGATAACCGTTTTGGTAGCCGTTGCCATAAGTAACCGAACTCTGATGTTCCATACCGAGATAAGGCGCTTCTACGAGTTTGTAGCTGTCTTCATAAAAAGGATAAGGCCCAAACCAATGCTCAAAAGCCTCCATCATCCGTCCTGCATCCATAAATTGTTTTTCGGCTTTCTCCAGATTGTCCCGCATCACATAATATTCCATGTCGAGAACGCCTTTTTCGCCCTGATATTTCTCTGAAAAATGGACATAGTCGCCAATGTTGATGTTCACCCCATAATCATTGATGGGGTTACTGACAAACCAATGGTAAGTTTTGGTTTGCCCTTTTGTTTCTGTTTTTCGCAACCGGCCATTGGAAATGTTCATCAGGTTATTGGGGACCGTCACGCTGATCAGCATGCTGTCTACCTCATCTGCAGGATGGTCTTTGCTTGGCCACCAGATACTCGAACCGATTCCCTGATTGGATGATGCGATGAAATGGTTTCCATTTTCATCTTTTTGCCAAGTAATCCCTCCGTCCCATGGCGGACGTACAGCTTCTTTAGGTTGGCCTTCATAAGAGATGATGACTTCTTCAAATGAACCCACAACCTGTTTTTTGGGTAGGCTAATGAAATGGGCGGCTCCCTCCTTTCGGATTTCAAGTTTTTGCCCGTTTTGCTTTGCATCGATAATCCGTAAAGGTTCTTGCAGGTCTATCTGCAAGACTTGATGTGCTTTCTTTACTTGGTACCGGACAGTATTCGTTCCTTTGATGGATTTGGTTTCAGGGAATACTTCCACAGCAAGATGGTAATAATTCAGGTCCCACCATTCCCTTTCCGGCGTGATGCTTCCCCGCAAAGTATCTGCTCTTGTAAATTTTTGCTCTTGGGAATAAGCAGTTGTAACAAACAGAATAAGCAATATGGCGGGAAGTAGTTTTTGGTATAGGTTCATGAGGTTGCTATAAACAATTCTTTTGATTGGATTTTCGGTATGATTTAATTCTGCAAAAAATCTAAATAATCACGCTTTATTCCGGTACAATATCCATCAATATCCGGTATCAACTAATATCAAATTTTGGAGCTTAGACTTCAAAGATCAATTGAAAACCCAAAATTAGGACTTGATAAATCTTGATATTTCCATCCCAATCTTTAATAATGCCTCACTCTCTTCTTTGGTAAAGTCATAAGGCACAGGTTTGGCGATGCCCAAGGTTCCATACAATTCCCCATCAAGTAACATCGGTGCTGCAATGGAACCTTCGACTTTGGTTTCCTTTGCGGCAGGCCTTGCCACTCCGGATGAATCTGTCTGCAGGTTACACATTTCGACAGGCTGTTTTCTTTCTGCAGCGATTCCTGCCATTCCTTTGCCGATCGGAATCACCGACATCTTGGGCAACAAAAAATCAGGAATGCCTTTCTGTGATTTCAGCATCAGCAAATTGGTCGATTTGTCAAGGGTGTGGATAGTTCCTGTAATACAATCAAAAGCTGCGATGATGTTTTCCAACAATTGCTGCCAATTGATTTCGCCTTTTGTTTCTTTTATGGATTCGATGATTGATTCTGTCTTGTTCATTTGATTATTTTTCAAATTATATCATTAATTCCTTTACCGTATTGCCGCTTTGCTAATGCGGGGTTTTTCAGCACTAAACTTCAATGGATGCACAAAACTTGAATTTGGCATTTCACTATCTTAGAATTACACCCTCCTCCCCGCTTTTGCAATACTGCTGTCAGCGGTAGAACTTCTATTCAAAATTAAGTATTTCTGTCTTCTCTCTAACTGTTGTTGTTTGTCCATAATTATCTAATTCGTACTTATAAATAATCGTGGTATTTTTAAAACTAAACTCGTCCTTGTCAGCTTCAATAGGCTTTTCAATATTTATGTAACCTAAATGTTTTTCAAAAATATAGAGTTTAGGTTCTACAACTTCATATGAACAACAACTAGCCATAAAACCTTGAAATCTGTTATAGATTTTAATTGTCTCGGTTTTATACTCAGTTTGTTTTGGAACAATTGGAATTAATACAAGTGAAGATATTATTGCAGGTAAAATACCACCAAACAAAAAGAAAAGTCCTGTCAAAACGCCCGAAATAGCATAAAAAGAATAATAAATGGCTGTTTTCTTAAATGGTCTAAGTGTCGTCAAGAACAAAATTAGTCCTGTCAGGTATAAAATTATCTTTAGAATGAATGTCAGGTTTTGATTTAGTTTATACCCTGATACTAGTCCTATGCAAAAATTTATAAGCAAAAATCCAAGCAAATAGAAATGCCATTTTTCAAGTCTAATTTTTTTTATAAAGTCTTTCATTTTAATTCACTTTATTTCGCTTGGAGTCGTCCTATAGAATTACTGGTAACTCTCAATTTCACCTTTTACCACCTACTTCCGTCCCGTTCAGTAAACTTTCGCCTCAAAATTCACCTTCTTACCTTCCCCTTCAAAGCTGTTGATAAATGTAAGCTTTGCATTTTCTCCTTCAAATGTGATCCTGATGATTTCAGTGTGGGGACTTTCGATATACCTGAGCTGAAGTTCGATAGTATTCACATCTATCCAAGCATAACTTCCTGCGATTTTGAATGGAGCCAAGCCTACCTGTTGGTTCTGAGCAAAAGTAAAAAGATTTGGTCCTACCCTATCGGTTTCATCCTTGATCCATCTTCCCGATCCAAAAATCAACCTGTAAGTATTAGGCCCTTGAACATAATTCAAAAGACAGACTCCTTCCTGAAAATTCAGAGAAAAATTGCTGATTTTTTCCACATTAGAGGTGATGGTATAATTTTTCCCATTCAATCTTTTTTCCATTTCAGGATTGCTTTCGCTTTGCAAAGGAGGCAATGAAAGCTTCTCCAATCTTTCTTTTAAAGTTGAATCTTGATCAGAAGTAGTATCAAATGCAGGCAGGAGATTTTCCCAGACCAAGTCAAGTAAACCTTGCAGGTCGTTGGTCTCTGAGGTAAGGATAATGACCGCATCTTTTTCAGGCAAAATCAAAATATATTGTCCAAAAGCACCGTCAGCACGGTAGGAATTGTGCCGGCTTCTCCACATCTGATAGGCATATCCTTGAATCCAATCATTAGAAGCCATTTTTTCTGGGGAAGAATTGGGTTCTTGCAAGATTTTCAAAGTACTGGCTTCATCGATCCAAGACTCCGGCAATACCTGCTTTCCGTTCCATTTCCCTTTTTGTAGGAACAATTGACCGAATTTGGCCATGTCCTCGGTTTTGACACGGATACCCCAGCCTCCTGTTTGGATACCTTGTAAATCCGTCTCCCAGTCCAAGTCTGAAATGCCCAAAGGTTTCAATAACCTTGGTTCCAAATAGTCCAAGAGCGTTTGTCCGGTAACCTTTTGGATGATAGCAGACATCATGTAGCTCGCCGAAGTATTGTACAGGAATTTGGTTCCCGGTTCATTGGCAATCGGCATTTTCAGAAAAGCTTCCACCCAATTTTCGGTAGTAAAAACTTCTTGATTAAAGCTTTTGTCATGGCCCACACTCATAGTGAGTAAATCCTTGATTTCTAATTTGGCAAGGTTTGGACTGATTGTTTTGGGCAAAGATTCAGGAAAAAATGAAATGACTTTATCTGTTACTTTGAGTTTGTTTTCAACTACTGCGAAGCCAATAGCTGTGGCAGTAAAACTCTTGCTGACCGAATACATGGTATGCTTAAGTTCTGGCTTGTATGGATCCCACCATCCCTCTGCAATTACCTTTCCATGTCTCAGCATCATTAAGCTGTGGACTTCATGGTTACTTTTCTCTACAGCTTCGATAAAATTCAAAATCCCTCCGGAGGAAACTTGTTGGGCTTTTGGAGTACTTCTGGGAAGAGAACTTTGGGCAATTGCTGGAAGGTAAATCAGAAAAAGTATAAGGAAGAACGTGGTTATTTTCATTGTCAAGTTTGAGCGGTTTTTAATGGATTTTGAAGTATTGGAGATAAAAATACGCATATTTTCTTCAATGGGAATGAATAAGGTAATCAAACCATATCTCATCCACAATTTGATTTTGATTATTAGTTTAAATTTATATTTCCTTACTTTCCTTTTTCTAATTCTCTTTCAATTTCTTCCATATCACCTTTTAAAGCTTGACCGATGATGTCATTCCACCGGGATTGAACCTCCTTATCCAAGCCGTGTCTTGTCCTTGCATCATAGATTTCCTGCAGCTTGTTCATTTCTCTGTAAGAGTCAAAAAAAGCCTCATTCACTTCAGCTTCATAATTTTCAGGAGTAACTTCGAGGTTTTTCAACTTGTTGACCAACCTGTTGCCAACCACTCGGGTGATGTCAAAATGCTTTTGTTCGTGGTTCAATGAATAATCATTTTTCCCTTGGGTTTTTACCCAAGAAGATTCGGGTAACATATAAACTTTAACTTCTACAGGAAGTACCAAAACTCCATCCTCCATGAAGGGCGAACCTTCCATAGCCAAACTTGTAAAAATAGTAGCGTTGTATCCTGAGTTCCGATTGGGACTTTCCCTGAAGTCACTCCAAGTAAGTCTACGACCGGGATGATAAAAAACTGTATCCCTGTCACTTCTGTTCATTTTTTCCACTATTTCCAACCGGACAGTTTTTGCAAGTTTTCTATTGTGTGTAGCATGTTCATTTATCCAATCATTGATAAACACAATTGAATTTGAAATCCCCCTGCTTAAGATCTGATTTACTAAATCAGTTCGATGAATGGACCTTTGGTAAGTAATCCCAGCTTCATAATCCACCAAATGGACAGGTTCAAATGATGTTTTCAGGAAATATCCAAATTTGACTTTCAACTCCCCTGATGCAACCTTACTGCTTTGCAGTTTCTCATTAATGGTAAATTCCAGAACTTTCAATTGGATGGTTCTATCATTATCAGTTTTTTGGATTGAGTTTTTGTAAAAAATGCTGATTCCTCCTGCCAATCCATTTTTAATGATTGCTTTATTGGGTTGATTTTGAGCGATATATATTTTCCCAATTGAAGCCGATTCATCCTGATCGTAAATGACATTAGACAAATTGAAACTTGAATTTTCCAATATGATCTTGTTGGTAGAGTTTAAATCAAAAATTTTCTCTTGGGCAATTGAATACCGGCATAAGGTAAAAAGTAAAAAAGCTAAGGCTGAGAATTTTCTAGACATAACAACTTAACGCAAAGCTAAAAACAACAGTTCTGATTTAGAAAAGTCCAATCACCACCTCACAAAATGAAGAAGTCAGCCAAGGATATTCTTGGATGACTTCCACAATTTCTTGTTATTTAACTATCTAAACACCAATCACTTCTTTTCAAAAATCAATCTTGCATGGCCCATAATCTCCCTTTCGAAACAAACCCTATTCGGTCTGACCCTGAGAATTGCAAGTTGATGCCTGAATTCCTTGTCTGTGATCAGTTTCGGAACCAGGGATGCAAACCAGAGGTATTTCTTCAAATTGAATTTATAAAACAGCTTGGTCCATTCTCGGTTGGTTTTGATATAATCGAGCCTGCCGTCACTATAATAGGTATTTTTTAAAAACGGTTCAGCAGTTCTGATAATATGCTCATGCCCATATGCAATCCAAGAATCAGGATTATGCTTGAGAAGTAAAGCAAAAATATAGCTGTCGGAATCCTTGGGTGCATTGATATCGATTTTGTCAAAAGGAATCATGTTTTTTTCAAAAACCATGCTTTGCATGTAAAACTTACCTCCGGGATTGAGCAGGTTGGCTACATGTCTGAAATAATCTTCATACACTTCATCCTGTTTTCCATTTAGATAGTCTTTAACAGAAGCCACATGCTCAAAACTCCCAAAGGCAGTAACTGCATCGAAAGTCCCGAAATCCTCAGGCTTTACAAATCTTGCATCCTTGATAAAGGCTTTTAAGCCATTTTCCCGACAGGCCTTTACCTGACCGTCTGAGAGATTTACCCCAGTTCCTTCTGCACCGACGACATCACGCAAGTACTTCAGCCATCCGCCCCATCCGCATCCCAAGTCTAAGACTTTACTTCCCTTTTTAATTCCCAGCTCCTTGGTGACAAATTCGTACTTCTTAAGTTGTGCTTGTTCTAAGCTCATTGTATAATCCCCATTGTACATTGCATTGCTGAAATGGGCATTTTCCCCAAGACTTGTCCTTATGAATTTGTCTATGTTGGTATAGGTAAAATCCATTTCCTTTTTCTTATCCCACTCTTGACCTTCGCGCTCGGCGACACTTGATCCGATCCATTTTTTCTTTAAAATTTCCGGAGATACCTCTTTTGTTTCCATGTTGCTATAATTTTGGTGAAGAATCATTTGAAAAATAAAGTATTGGGAATCAATACTTTCCTTAATTTAAGGATAAAAAAATCACTCTGCAAAAAGCAGAAATTTAAAATAGTTTGGTTAAAGAAAGTAATCCGGGATTTCAGCAAAAAATCAGGTAATATCCAGATTATAAAATGAGGTTGCGTTGCCTCCAAAAAATTTCTGCTGCTCGGTTAAAGACAGCTTTGAAAAGTATTCCCTAACAATTTTAAGAGTATTTTGATATGAAGAAGATAAAGTACAAACTGGCCAATCTGATCCATACATCAGTCTTTCTATCCCAAAAGCGTCTAAAACTATATCCAGATAAGGTTTGAAGTTTGCTTCTTTCCAATTATTCCAATCCGACTCTGTCACCATGCCTGAAACCTTACAGTATACATTTTCAAGTGCCGCAATTTTTTTTATCTGCTTACTCCAGTTTGCAATTTCTTGTTTTTTGATTTTGGGTTTGGCGAGATGATCAATCACAAAAAGTTGATTGGGGAAAGATTTGGCTAAAGTAAAAGCATTTGGAAGGTGATCGGGATATATCAAAATATCATATGTAAAACCATATTGATTCAATTTGCTAATTCCATCAATGAAAGAAGGGTGAAGCATAAAATCAATATCAGGTTCATCTTGTAGAATATGCCTGAACCCCTTGATTTTTTGGAACTGACTATAATGACCCAAACGATCAATAATGTTATTTGACTGCAAGTCAACCCATCCGACAATACCTTTGATGAAATTATTTTGATGAGCAAGAGAGAGAAGAAATGAGTTTTCAGTTTCCGTTTGGCTAGCCTGAACAGCAATGCAACCATCAAATCCCGTTTCCTCCAAAATTGGTTTAAGATCGCAGGGTAGAAAATCTCTTTGGATTGATTTCATTGAATCATCCATCCAAGAATGAACCATTGGATCATATTTCCAAAAATGTTGGTGGCTGTCTATTCGCATTATGATTGTTAAAGCAGAATTATTACGGTCGTATAATTACTTCAAAATCCTCGGTTAAACAATGGTGGACATATTTTTATATAAAAAGCAAAAAGTTTGAATAGGCAAACTTTCAAAAAAAACAAAAAAAGAAGCCGAAGAAAATCTCCGGCTTCTATGCATTACAAATAAACCCTACTTTCCAAATTCAAAAACATGTTGGCCTCCTATAGCCAAAACTCTTCCTGTACCGATGGATGTTGATTCCCAATCCAATCCTAACCTCAAAGAAGTATCTGTCAGGTTTTGAATGGAAATTTCCAATCCGTCATTTCGTTTCATTTCTGTTGCCTGATCATTGTTGAATAACCATGTGCCGCTTGCAGGCCAAATAACCTTCCCGTTTGTCGAACTATAAGCGGTATTGGTGAAAGTCAGTGTCAAATTTTGGTAAACACTGGTCTGGTCTACTCCATCCACTGTTACTTTTGTAAGTTTCCAGGTCGTTGCTGTTAGTTTTTCCCTAGCAACATCCTGAGCGGAAGGTTGAGGGGTGGGATCATCTCCACAACCCGAAAGTGACAAGGCAATCAAAAACATCATGGATAAAACCATGTTGCTTATCTTTTTTTGAAAATATTGTTTCTTCATTTTTTCTTTGATTAGGTTGAAATTTGAGACTTTGTTTTCACCCAATCAAAGCCATCAATGGGCGATGATTGGGCAAAAACAGCTTGTCACTTATTTTTTGATGACTCTTAAAGGATAACTCTTATTTCCTTGCTGGATCCAAAGGACATAAATACCCGGTGAAAGATTCTGAACATTGGCTGAATAGATTTCATCATACAATTCAAATTCTATCGGGTTTGATCTTCCTGCCATATCGATCATTTCTGCACTTCGGATAGGACCATTAATTCCTTTTAGGTAGATATAATTTTCTGCAGGATTAGGATATACGGTCATTTCTTGGATTTTACCGATTTCTGCGCTATTGATGATCAAAGAAACCTCATCTGAAATTGTGCTTAGACAATCATCCACTTTAACCTGTACGGAATAATTTCCAAATGTGGTTACTACCAAAGTTTGACTAACAGCACCTGTGATTGCATTTCCATTCAAGAACCACTGATTGCCTGCAGCTGCACTTGAAGTTAATGTGACAGATTCAGTATTGGTACCTGAAACACTTATGGTCGGCTTAGCAGGATTGATACAGAAGCTTTGAGAAACAGGCTCTGCTGGTAAAAATTCATTGTTACCAGCTTGAGAAGCAGTGATAGTAGCCCTACCTGCTTTTGTCATAGTTGCCATGTTTCCATCCATAGTAATTTTGTCATCAGAGCTAGAATATGTTATTTCTAAGCCGGATGTGGATGATGCATTCATTGCAACAGGGGCATCACCTAGAGTTTTGGATGCAATTGCAGGAAATGTAATAACCTGAGATTTTAATTCCACTGCTGCACCAAAAGCCATGTCATCGAAGTAATATGTTTTTTCACCAGCCACAGCACCTGTAGTTCCAAAGTTGAAGAAGATAGAAGCTTTGTTGTAGTTGAATGCGAGGTTGATGGCTGCGGTTTCCGGTACCTGAGCGCCAAAGTCAAAAGTCAAAGTTTCCCATGCAGCCGCGACAGTGGTAGTCGCTTCAGTCTCTACTGATTTGGTAGGATCAAGATGGTCTTCCACTTTGAGGCGGACTTTAATGCCTGCATCCGGTGACCAAACCCTGACGGTCATTTTCTTATCAGCTTCTGTAAAAGGAATTTTTGTGCTGAATCCTGTCTGAACTCCGCCTGTGACGGCTGTGACAGTGGTACCTGCCCAAAGTTCCGCACCAGCAGATTTAATAACCTTGGCTACTTTGTTGCTGGCCAAAGTCGGATCTTCTACTATAGAAGAAGCTTCTGCTCCTCCAAAACCAACCAAGCCATAGTTGACATCAGTTTCGTCGAAGGTAACTGGAAGGTTCATTTGATTGGGATCTCCGCCGCCTGTTCCTTCTCCTGAAGTCAATTCGATGTCGTCAATGAGGTATGTGAAGTTGGCAGATCCGTCACCCATTGTACCAAGGTCGAAAATCAATACTACCTTTTGGTAAGTGTTTGCTGTATTGATATCCGAATAATCAAAGGTGATTTCTTCCCATTCGTTTGCTTTGGTTCCTGTCGCCTCTTTTTCAAAAGCAATCCCCGCATTGGTCTGATTTTCTACTTTAAGGAGAAGCTTTGCTCCCACTCTTGGCATAAATACTTTTGCTTTGAAGATTTTTCCTACAGAAAAATCAATCGGAGAAGCCAAAGGAATGACTGAACCTGCATAAACCTGACCGTTTCCTTTTACCATCTGGGCTACATGGGTGCTGGTATTGATACCTGATTTCTGGCTGTTAGCGATTCTGGTCAATTCACCACCTTCGAAGTTTATAAAATCATAATTGAGTTCTTCTGATTCGAAATCCAAAGGAACAGTTGGCAGTGGATTGTCTCCTCCACCACCTGAGCCTCCAGTGACAAAAGCCATGTCATCGAAGTAATATGTTTTTTCACCAGCCACAGCACCTGTAGTTCCAAAGTTGAAGAAGATAGAAGCTTTGTTGTAGTTGAATGCGAGGTTGATGGCTGCGGTTTCCGGTACCTGAGCGCCAAAGTCAAAAGTCAAAGTTTCCCATGCAGCTGCGACAGTGGTAGTCGCTTCAGTCTCTACTGATTTGGTAGGATCAAGATGGTCTTCCACTTTGAGGCGGACTTTAATGCCTGCATCCGGTGACCAAACCCTGACGGTCATTTTCTTATCAGCTTCTGTAAAAGGAATTTTTGTGCTGAATCCTGTCTGAACTCCGCCTGTGACGGCTGTGACCGTTGTACCTGCCCAAAGTTCCGCACCTGCAGATTTGATAACCTTGGCTACTTTGTTGCTGGCCAAAGTCGGATCTTCTACTATAGAAGAAGCTTCTGCTCCTCCAAAACCAACCAAGCCATAGTTGACATCGGTTTCGTCGAAGGTTACGGGAAGATTCATCTGATTGGGATCTCCGCCGCCTGTTCCTTCTCCTGAGGTCAATTCGATGTCGTCAATGAGGTATGTGAAGTTGGCAGATCCGTCACCCATTGTACCAAGGTCGAAAATCAATACTACCTTTTGGTAAGTGTTTGCTGTATTGATATCCGAATAATCAAAGGTGATTTCTTCCCATTCGTTTGCTTTGGTTCCTGTCGCCTCTTTTTCAAAAGCAATCCCCGCATTGGTCTGATTTTCTACTTTAAGGAGAAGCTTTGCTCCCACTCTTGGCATAAATACTTTTGCTTTGAAGATTTTTCCTACAGAAAAATCAATCGGAGAAGCCAAAGGAATAACTGAACCTGCATAAACCTGACCGTTTCCTTTTACCATCTGGGCTACATGGTTGCTGGTATTGATACCTGATTTCTGGCTGTTAGCGATTCTGGTCAGTTCACCACCTTCGAAGTTTATAAAGTCATAATTGAGTTCTTCTGATTCGAAATCCAAAGGAACAGTAGGCAATGGATTGTCTCCACCTCCACCTGAGCCTCCAGTGACAAAAGCCATGTCATCAAAGTAATAAGTTTTTTCACCAGCTACAGCACCTGTAGTTCCAAAGTTGAAGAAGATGGAAGCTTTGTTGTAGTTGAATGCGAGGTTGATTGCAGCTGTTTCCGGTACCTGAGCACCAAAGTCAAAAGTCAAAGTTTCCCATGCCGCTGCAACAGTGGTAGTCGCTTCTGTCTCTACGCTTTTGGTAGGATCAAGATGGTCTTCCACCTTGAGGCGGACTTTGATGCCTGCATCCGGTGACCAAACCCTGACAGTCATTTTCTTATCAGCTTCTGTAAATGGAATTTTTGTGCTGAATCCTGTCTGAACCCCACCGGTGACGGCTGTGACAGTGGTACCTGCCCAGAGTTCTGCACCTGCTGATTTGATCACTTTCGCAACTTTGTTGGTAGCCAAAGTCGGATCTTCCACGATGGAGGATGCTTCAGCACCTCCAAAACCCACCAAACCATAGTTGACATTAGTTTCGTCGAAGGTTACGGGAAGGTTCATTTGTGTCTGTCCAATTGCTTGGAAAAAAACAACAAATGAAATAAACATGATAATTGTAAAATTTTTCATAGGCACTTATTTCTTTTTGGGAAAATTGTTATGAATTGATTTATAGCATTTTGATAAAAATAAAATTACCTATTGCACTTCACATGAATAGGATTTGATGCTACATCATAACTACATCAGGTATTAAAAAAAAATACATCATATATACATCTGGAAAGCTAAAAAAAGGAAAAAAGAGTTTCAGAACGCTAAGAATGAACAAAAAGTATAATGGAACGAATTTCACATCATTCATCCTTTTTTAAAAAATCAATAACGTACTTTTTATTTTTGCCAAGTTAGAACCAGTCAAGTAATCTGAATTTATTTTGACGAATTTCTCAATTCAAGGATTTTTTCTGTGTAGTCATATTGGAGGTCTTCGTGCAAACCTGAAACGAGCTTCTCTATTTTACCAACTTGTACTTTATAAAGATTGTCGATAACTGGATGTCGGAAATCCAAAAAACCATAGTGTCTCAACTTCTCACAAAAATATATAATCAACTCTACAAGCGTTTCTTTGTCCTTGGTAAGTTTTAATCTTTTGTTTAGCTTTCTACGGATGCTTTGCGCCGACTTTTTTGCAAAGTGATAATTCCGCGTATTGGATTTCTGAAATTCTAAATCAATTTCTTCTTGGACAAATTCTACAAACAACCTGGGATTTTCCCTTTCAAAAAGTTTGAAATATAAAAAGGCCTTGTTGTCCGTACTGAACTTGGCTAAATCCAACAACAGGACGGACAATTCTTTTATGTCAAAGAAGGTTAATTCTTTTTTAATTTCTGCAAGGCTGCCGATTTTCATTCTGATTTAACCGTTTATTCAGCTAGTTGCTCCAATCAAGGAGCCTTAAAAAGCTTAACATCTACAGCACTTAATCCTTTGGGAGACTTTTCAGTTTCAAAAGTAACTTTATCATTTTCCTGAATGGGATCAATGCACTTATTGATGTGAACAAAAATGCTTTCTTGGGATACTTCATCTTTTATGAATCCATAACCCTTTGAGCCATTGAAAAATGTTACTTTTCCTTTTCGTAAGTTCTCACCTGGAAGTGGTTCTGCATGCTTAGAAACACCGATTTCAATGGTGTCAGCATCAAATACTCTTTTTTTGGATGGATCGGGAGGAGTAGAAGTAATGTTTCCAAACTCATCCACGTAAGCAATCATATTTTCGAAATCCGTTACTTTGGCAGTGTTGGACTTTCTATCATCTTTTTTTTGCTGCTTCTCCTGTTTTTTTTTCTGTCTTAATTTTTCTTTTTCCTTCTTGTCGAAAGTATCTCTTGATTTTGCCATATGTTACAAAAATCCGGGAATTTTTGTGTATTTCCTATTTTATGAAAAAAGTATTTTAACAAATATTAACTCCTTCTAAGCCACAGGCTATTAAATGATTAAAATCTTACTTTACATAACTTATTTTTTGCTACAAACAATATATGACCTCCACTCTTCAAAAATATTCAAAAGGAAGATATATACCCGACAGTTTTATTTAAGGTATAGGTTCTAAAAAAGAAAATTTTATCAAATTTGATCTCTCTACGATTGTCAGCCTAATTTCAAATGAAAGACCTGCAACAGATTTTACTAGCTTATCAAAAATGTAAGGACCGTAACCAAAAAGCAGCTTTGGCAACAGTCGTAAAAGTCGATGGATCTGCCTACAGAAGGCCTGGGGCAAGAATGCTTGTCACAGAAGATGGTGAATTGACAGGAGCAATCAGTGGCGGTTGCCTTGAAGGTGATGCACTCCGAAAGGCCCAAACGGTCATTTTTCAACAAAAGTCAATGCTTGTGACCTATGATACCACAGACGAGGATGACCAAAAGTTCGGAGTAGGTTTGGGTTGTAACGGGATCATACAGGTTCTGATTGAACCCCTTGAATTTGAAGATGAATCCAATCCTGCCGAATTGTTGAAAGTTGCACTGAGTGACAGGCTCCCAAGTATTTTGATAACTGCTTTTTCTTTGAAAAATGCCCGCGGAGAGCAAATAGGCACCCGAGTGCTATCTAAAGGAGGAAACACATTCGGTAAAATCGAAACTTTAGATTCCGGATTGTCGGAGAAAATTCACCTTGAAATCCATACCAACACTGAAAACCGTGTTAGCACCATAAAACAATATCCCGACCCGGAAGAAATTTGGGTGTTTTATGAAGCTATCAACCCTCCTATCCGGATTTTATTGTTTGGGGCAGGAAATGACACCATTCCTGTTACCAAATTGGCTTTTTTGATGGGATGGGAATTGACTTTGATTGACGGAAGAAAAAACCATGCGACAACGGAAAGATTTCCCTCAGCTTCAAAGATTATCATCGAGCCGGCAGACAGGGCTGTTTCGGGTTTAAATCCTGACAAAAATACGGTTGCCTTACTGATGACCCATAATTTTGAATATGAGGCTGTGGTACTGAAGGACCTGATACCTTATGCACTTCCCTACATCGGGATTTTGGGGCCAAAAAAGAAAACCGACAAATTAATAGCAAGGTTGGAATCAGAAGGAACCAAAGTCCCCACCGAAAACATCTATGCACCAATAGGTTTGGATATCGGGGCTGAAGGATCTGAAGAAATTGCATTATCAGCCTTGGCTGAGATCAAAGCCGTTTTGGCAAAGAAAAATCCGGATTTTCTTAAAAACAAACTTGGCCCCATCCATGGAGAAAGATGAAAAAGGAAATTAGAACCGGTGTCATCATCCTAGCCGCCGGTAGTTCTTCCCGATTGGGACAACCGAAACAATTGCTTGAATTCAAGGGAAAAACTCTCCTTGAAATTGCGGTCGAAGCTGCACAAAATTCACTAGCCCAATCCTGCGTATTGGTCTTGGGTGCAAATGCGGATTTAATTGTTGAAAAAATCCGCCATGCCAAAGTAGATCGAGTCGTCAATGAAAATTGGGAAAAAGGGATGGCCTCTTCTATGCAAAAAGGACTGAAGTATCTAATGGAAAATTCAGACCCTGATCAGGTAATTTTGATGCTATCAGACCAACCTTTTGTAAATAAAAAAATTCTTAACTTACTGATTAAAAATAAAATAAATACGAATAGTGAAATTATTGCTTGCAGATATAAGGAGACGTTTGGTGTTCCGGTATTGTTCAGCAAAAAGTATTTTCCTGAACTACTTTCCCTAATCGGAAATGAAGGTGCCAAAAAATTGGTAATGGCGCACCAAAATGATTTATACGCTATTGATTTTCCAAAAGGAGAAATTGACATCGACACTAGGGAAGATTACCTCAAACTGAGACTGTTCAATTAACTGTGTCAATGTTTAATTTATTAAATTTTGACTATGAAAGAAAACGGAGATGAATTTGATTTCAAGGCATTTGCCAGACA